>JAUTCN010000001.1 GCA_030673965.1 Fusobacterium sp. JB019
ATTAATCCATGCAATCGCAATGGAACAAGGATTAAGATTCGCTATCAGAGAAGGTGGAAGAACAGTTGCTTCAGGAGTTGTTTCTGAAATAATCAAATAAATTTAATATACATAGATATGTATATTGATAATAATAAAAAGGCTAGAGATTATATTCTCTAGTCTTTTTTAATTCTTTTTTATGTTATAATGAATTTATCTTAAATAATAATTTTATCAGGAGATTTTATGGAAAAGAAAATAAGAGTAACGCTTCCAATTGATATATTTGACATTATAAAAAATGATGCTGAAGATTTTAAAGTTAGTCAAAACTTTTTATACAACTATCTTTTCGAAAATTATAAAAGTTTAAAATTTAATTCTAATTATAGCAGTGCTAATAATAAAAAAATTATTCAATTTAGTTTAAATAAAAATAATTTAGAAAATTATTATAGTTTTTTATTAGATAATAATATACAAATAGAAGCAAAATTTTTTAGAAATATAATTATAGCTTACGCTGTAAAATCTAAGAAAAATAGAGAATTATTTATTTTTAAAGAATTAATAAATAGAATAAAATACGCTATCAAAAATAATAAACAAATAATTTTAACTTTTCAAGATAAATCTAAAAAAAGAATATCTCCATTTTTAGTTGCCTCTTCAGAACTAGAATTAAAAAATTATTTATTCTCTTATGATGAGTCTGAGAAAAATTTTAAAAATTTTTTAATTAGAAATATTAAAAATGTCTATATTTCTACTAAAGAAAGAACAATTAAAAATACAGATTTTATTGGCCAAGTTGTTAAAAACTTTAATCCTTTTCTTTCTATAAATAATTATATAGTTGTTCGATTTTCACAAGAAGGTCTAAAAACATTTGAAAAATTAAAAACTAATAGACCAAAAATCTTGGAAAGTAACAACTTAATTTATAAATTTGAATGTTCCTTAGAACAAGGAAAAAGATATTTTTCTTATTTTTTTAGTGATGTAGAAATTTTAGAACCTTTAGAGTTAAGAAACTGGTTTAAAAATCAATATGAAAAAGGAAAAAAACTTTATAACATTTAGATTTATTTATATTTTAGATATTTCTTTATAAAAAATGATTTATTTGATATAATTGGTATTGTAGATAATTTATTCTTATCTACAAGTATATTTAATTAGGAGAATTTTATGTTAATTTTAATAATATCAGTAATATTTTTAATTCTTTTTTTTCATAAAAAAGGAGTTCCTATTTTTCTTTATCACCAAGTTAACAACTTATCTAATGTTACCCCTGAATTGTTTGAAAAGCATCTTAAAATTTTAAAAGAAAATAAAATGAATCCTATTACTATTTCAGAATACTATAACAATAAAAATATTAAAAACTCTATGCTTATTACTCTAGATGATGGCTACATTGATAACTACTTATATGTTTTTCCTCTTTTAAAAAAATATAACATGAAAGCTACTATATTTCTTAATACTTTCTATATAAAAGAAAAACATAATTGTAAAAATATTGAAATAAAATTAAATAATATTGCAAATAACGAGGCTATTAAAAACTTTTTATCTCTGGGGAATGCTCAAAGTGATCAATATTTAAGTTGGGAACAAATAAAGGAAATGTCTAAAAGTGGTTTAGTTGATTTTCAAGCTCATTCTCACAAACATATGGCTATTTTTAAAAAAGATCAGTTAGAAGATATTTTTTTAGAAAATGAAAACGATTGTACTGATACTTTTTTATATCATAATATTAAAAAAGGTTTTCCTAAATTTCCTAAAAGAGGAGAATACTCTGGAAAAGGTATTCTTATTGAACCTGAATTTTTTAACTTGTTTGAAAATTTTTATAATAATAAATTAATTGATAAAGATAAAAAAGAATTAAAAAAACTTGGGAATGATTTTATAAATAAATATAAAAAAGATTATTTTATTTATGAAACCTCTTTAGAAGCAGAAAATCGTATTAAAGAAGATTTTTTAATTAATAAGACATTAATTGAAGAACATCTAAATAAACCGGTTCTCTTTTTCTGCTGGCCTTGGGGACATCGAGATAAAGAATCTATAACTTTATTAAAATCTCTTGGTATAAAAGGTTTTATATCAACAAAGAAAGGAACTAACTCATATTCCCCTAACTGGAATATGATAAGAAGAATCGAACTTAGAAAATTTACACCTAGTAAATTTAAGCTTAATCTTTTTATAAATAGAAACTTACTATTAGGAAAGTTATATGGATGGCTTTCTTAAACTTAGGAGGAAAATATGAGCTTATCTGTAGCTATAATTACATTTAATGAAGAAAAAATATTAACCAAAACTCTCTCCGCTATTTCATCTATTGCAGATGAAATTATTATAGTTGATAGCGGATCTACTGACAATACTAAAAATATTGCTCTTGAGTTTAATGCCAAGTTTTTTTCTGAAACTTGGAAAGGATATGGACCACAAAGAAACTCAGCAATAAAAAAATGTTCTTGCGACTGGATTTTAAATATTGATGCAGATGAAGAACTTTCAAATAATCTAATCAATAAAATTAGAAAAATTAAAAAAAATTCTTTAAAAGAAGAAGTTTTTAAAATAAATTTTACCTCTGTGTGTTTTGGCAAAAAATTAAAACACGGAGGTTGGAGTAATTCTTATAGAATAAGACTTTTTAGAAATGGAGCTGGTTTATTTAATAACAATACTGTTCACGAAGAATTCATAACTAATAAGAAAGTTTTTTCTTTAAAAGAAGATATCTATCACCACAGTTATATTTCTTTAGAAGATTATTTTAATAAATTTAATCGCTATACTACTGAAGGAGCTTTAGAGTATTATTCTCGAGGAAAAAAAGCTTCTTGTCTTCAAATTATTTTTAATCCTATATATAAATTTATAAAAATGTATGTTTTAAGATTAGGTTTTCTTGATGGCATAGAAGGATTAATGATTGCAACTTCTAGCGCAATGTACTCTATGGTTAAATATTTTAAACTAAGAGAAATTTATAAAAATAATACCTACATTAAAAAATAAATATTATTTTTAATTGAACCAAGGAGAAAATAATGAATAGTAAAAATATAAAAAAAATAATAATTTCTAGAACTGATAAAATTGGAGATTTAATTTTATCTATACCCAGTTTTTTTATGACAAAAAAAATGTTTCCTGATGCAGAATTGATTGTTTTGGTAAGAAATTATAATTATGAAATTTTAAAAAATCTACCTTATATTGATAGAATCTTAAAAATTGATGATTATCGCCAAGAAACATTATTAGAAAAAATAAAATACTTTGAAGCTGATGTATTTATAGCTTTGTATAATAATAATTTTATATCTAAATTGGCTAAAGCTAGTAAAGCTAAATATAAAATTGGCCCTATTTCTAAAATTTCTTCTTTCTTTACTTTTAATAAAGGAGTCTTCCAAAAAAGATCTAAATCTATTAAAAATGAAGCTGAATATAATCTAGATTTAATTTATAAATTAAGTCCTGAAAGATATAATGACAATTTTGAAATTAACAATGCTCTAATACTTACAGAGGAAAATTTAAGTGTTGCAAACATGTTTTATAAAAATAATAATATTGGTAACAAATCTCTTGTTGTTAATCCTTTTATGGGAGGATCTGCAAAAAATATAAGTGATTACCAATATGTTAACTTATTACAAAAAATTTATGATCTTATTCCGGATATTGATATTATTTTGACATGCCATATTTCTGAAGAAGAACGAGGTGAAAAAATTATTTCTCTTATTAATAGAAAAAATATTTTTCTATTTGCTAATGGAGGATCTATCTTAAATTTAGCAGCTGTTATTGAAAAATCTAAAGTTTTTCTTGGGGGATCTACTGGACCTACTCATATTGCAGGGGCACTGAAAAAAGATATTGTTGCTCTTTATCCTAATAAAAAAACACAACATCCTATTAGGTGGGGAACTTTTAATAATCCAAATGTAACCTATATTATTCCTGATGAAATCAATAAATCTACAAAAGAAAAATATTCTAAAAAAAATAAATTATTTTCTTCTTATAATGAAAAAATTGAATCTATTATTTTATCTTCATTAGAAGAAAAATTAAACAACTAAAAGTAGGTGAATCTGATGAGAATATTAATAATACATACAGCTTTTATAGGAGATATTGTCTTATCAACACCTCTTATAAAAAAAATTAAACAAAGTTATGAAAATTGTTCAATTACTTATGTTACAACTCCTATTGGAGCTGAAATTTTAAAAAACAATCCTAACCTAAACAATATAATTATTTATGATAAAAAAGGAAAACACAAAGGTTTAAATGGAATTTGGGATCTTGGAAAACGTTTAAGATATGAAAATTTTAATATGGTAATTACTCCTCATAGATACTTAAGAAGTTCTATTTTAGCTTGGTTATCTCGTTCTCCTATAAGAAAAGGATATGATATTGCTGCAGGAGCTTTCCTTTTTAGTGAAAAAATACACTATGACAAAAAAAAACATGAAGTTGAAAAATTACTTTCTTTTATCAACTGTGAAAAAACTAATAAAAAAAGATATGATATTGAGTTATTCCCAGGTAAAAAAGATATAGAGTTTGCTGACTCTATATGGCAAAAATATAATCTTAATGATTTTAAAGTTGTTTCTATAAATCCTGGAAGTAAATGGTTTACAAAACAATGGCCCATTGAATATTTCAATATTTTAATCAATAATTTTAAAAAATATAAGAATATTAAAGTACTTGTTTTAGGAGGCCCTGAAGAAACTAATTTATCTATTTCCTCTAAACATATTATTGATTTGAGAGGAAAGACCTCTTTACTTGAATTAGCTGAAATTCTTAAGAGATCTGATATTGTAGTAACTAATGATTCTTCTCCTATTCATATTGCATCTGCTTTTAAAAAACCTCGTATTTTTGCTATTTTTGGTCCAACAATTAAAGAATTTGGATTTTTCCCTTGGAGTCTAAATAGTGAAATTTTTGAAACAAAAAATTTAGAGTGTCGCCCTTGTGGAATTCATGGAGGAAACTCTTGCCCTGAAAAACATTTTAAATGTATGAAATCTATAACACCAGATAAAGTCTTTAATAAAATTATTAATTATTTAGGGTTTGATTTATATGATTAAAAATACAAATTATATTTATTCTGACAAAAAATCAAAAGATCTTTATCTAGAATTTAAAAATAAAAATTTTAAAATTCTTAAAACTTTAAAAAATGATAAAAGAAGTTTAGTTCAACTAATTTCAATAAATAATAAAAATTATATTTTAAAAATTCCAAAAGAAAAAAACACAAGAAAGTGGCAAAGATTTTTATCCTTATTTAGAGGAGGAGAAAGTCAACGAGAGTTTAAAAATTTAGAAAATATCAGAAAACTAGGTTTTAATTCTCCTCAGCCTTTTTTTGCTGTAGAAAATAAAAAGTTTGGAATAACTTTTCATTCTTTTTTAGTTTTAGAATATATTCATGGAAAAGAATCTTCTTTAAATGATTTAAAGTCAGTTGTTGATACTTTACATAAAATTCATTCCTCTGGTTTTTTACATGGAGACTCCCAGTTAACTAATTTTATGATTTCTAAAAATAAAGTTTTTTTAATTGATAGTAAATTTTCTAAAAATATATATGGTAAATTTGGAGCTGCTTATGAATTTATTTATCTTGAAGAAAGTTGTAATAAAAATTTAAAAAATTACTTTAATAAAAATACTATTTTTTATAAAGGAGCTAAATTTTTAAATAGTTATTTGCATTGGTGGGGAAGCTTTAGAAAAAAAATAAGAAATAAAAATTAGAAAGGAAATAAATTGTGAAAATATTGATAATAAGACTTAGTTCTATAGGTGATATTATATTAACTACGCCTATTTTAAAACAATTAAAAATTAAATACCCTAATATTACTATTGATTTTTTAGTTATGAAAAACTTTAAAGAATCTATATCGGAACTACCATATATAGATAATTTAATTGTTTTCGATAAAAATAAACATGATTCTTTGAAAAATCTAATTCATTTTGGCAAAGAACTTTCTAAAAATAATTATGATTATGTTTTTGATTTACATAATAAATTAAGATCGTTTATTATTTCTAAAAATATTAATTCTAAAGTTTTAATTTATCCAAAAAGAAAACTTTGGAAATCTATTTTAGTTAAATTAAGAATTATTAAATATCATGCTGATGATACTATTATTAAAAATTATTTTAAACCTTTTCATTTTTTGGATTTAAAGTATGACTACGAAGACTTGACATTTTCATTTTCTAAAAACGATTTAAAAAATGTTTCTAAATACAGTTCTTGTTTTGTTATGGCTCCAGGAGCTTCTAAGGAAACTAAAAAATGGACTATTGAAGGTTTTGGGATGTTAGCTAAAATGCTTTATGAAAAATATCAAATTAAAACTATTCTGATTGGTGGAAACGTTGATTCTTCTCGTTGCAAAAAAATTAATGAAATAAGTGAAAATAATTGTATTAATCTTGCTGGAAAACTTTCTTTAAAAGAAAGTGGTGCTTTACTTTCTGTTTCTAAATTACTTATAACAAACGATTCTGGTCCTTTTCATATTTCTAGAGGAGTTAAGTGTCCAACTTATGCTATTTTTGGACCTACTGATCCTGGTATGTTTGAATTTGATAAACAAAATAGATTAATCTATAGTAATATTGAGTGCTCTCCTTGTAGTTTACATGGAGATGCCAAATGTCCAAAAAAACATTTTAAATGTATGAAAAACATTACTGCAAATTTAATTTTCAAAAAAATAGAAAAAGATTTTATTTAATTAAGGAGGTTTAATGATGGCTACAAAAAAAAATAGTTCTTTAGATAAAAATAAAGCTCTTGAATCTGCAATGAAACAAATTACAAAAGATTTTGGTGAAGGTTCTATTATGAAATTAGGACAAAATGTTGCTATGAACATTGATGTTATTCCTACGGGAAGTATGAATTTAGATAATGCTCTTGGCCTTGGAGGAGTTCCTAGAGGAAGAATAGTTGAAATATATGGTGCTGAAAGTTCTGGTAAAACAACCCTTGCTTTACATATTATCGCTGAAGCTCAAAAGCTAGACGGAGTTGTTGCTTTTATAGATGCTGAACATGCTCTTGATCCTAAGTATGCTAAGGCTCTTGGAGTTGATATTGATGAATTGTTAATTTCACAACCAGACTATGGAGAACAGGCTTTAGAAATAGCTGATATGTTAGTCCGTTCTGCAGCTATTGATGTTATTGTTGTCGATTCTGTTGCTGCTCTTGTTCCTAAAGCTGAAATAGATGGTGAAATGAGTGATCAACAAATGGGATTACAAGCTAGACTAATGTCTAAGGCTCTTAGAAAATTAACAGGAACTTTAAACAAATCTAAAACTACTCTTATATTTATAAACCAAATCAGAGAAAAAATAGGCGGATTTGGATTTGGTCCTCAAACTACAACTACAGGAGGAAGAGCTTTAAAATTCTATTCTTCTGTTCGTTTAGAAATTAAAAGAATTGGATCTGTTAAACAAAGTGATGAAATTATCGGTAATGAAGTTATTGTTAAAGTAACTAAAAATAAAATAGCTCCACCTTTCAAAGAAGCTGCTTTCCAAATTATGTATGGAAAAGGAATTTCAAAAGTGGGCGAAATTTTAGATGCTGCCATCAAAGCTGATGTTGTAGCTAAATCTGGAGCATGGTTTAGTTATGGAGATATTCGTTTAGGTCAAGGAAAAGAAAATGTTAAAAATAGGCTTGAAAATGAACCTGATTTATTAAATAAAATTTATGACGATTTAAAAAAAGCTTTAAATCCTGTTGAAGAAGTTATTGATTCTGAAACTGGGGAAATTTTAGATGAAGATAATAAAAATACAAAATAGTAAACTTTATTTTGAAAACAACATTTCTTTTTCAATTCCTAAAAAAAAAATTTATCAACTTAATTTAAAAGAAGATATTTTTATAGAAAATGATTTATATTTAAAACTTTTAAAAGAATCTGCTCTTTCTTTTTCTTACTGGCTACTTGAAAAAAGAGATTACGGAACCAAGGAAATAGAAATAAAACTTTTGACAAAATACAAAGAACCTACTATAATAACAGACATAATCTCTTTATTAAATGACAGGTGTTATTTAGATGATTCACGATTTGCTAAAGGTTTTATTAACACCCATATACATTGGGGAAGAAAAAAATTAGAATACCATTTAATTATAAAAGGTATTGATAGAACTATAGTTAATAATTTACTAAATGAAAATACCTCTCATGAATTTGAAGAAATCAAAAAAAGATGGCTACAAATGAAAAATAAAGATAATTATAAAAAAATTCAAACTCTTATGAGAAAAGGCTTTGAATATCAAAATATTAAAAAAGTTATTGATGAATTATAGGAGGATTTATGTTAGGTATTATTTTTTCGTTTTTGTTTATTTTGTTTATTTTTATTTATAAAGAAATTTGTTTTTTTCCTTTTTTATTTTTAAAAAATAAGGATACTAAAATTAGAAAAGCTCGTATTTACTTAAGAGAAATGAGTGTTTCTCTTCTTAAAATTTTAAATATCAAGGTTAATATTAAATATAAAAACAACTTTAATCTTAATACTTTAGATAAGAAACAGAATATTGTTATTATTGCAAATCACCAAAGTAACTTTGATATTCCTGTTTTATTGTCTGTTTTTAAAGAGTTTGATATTGGATTTGTTGCAAAAAAAGAAATGGAAACATGGCCATTTTTTTCTAGATGGATGAAAAGAGGAAATTATATTTTCTTAAATCGTAAAAATGCTAGAGAAGGAATTAAAAGTATTAAACAAGCTGTTTCCATAGTTAATTCTGGTTATCCTACTGTTATTTTTCCTGAAGGAGAAAGAAGTACTACAGGCAAAATAACTAAATTTAAAAAAGGGAGTTTCAAACTTCCTTTAGATAGTAAAAGCATTATTATTCCTGTTACTATTAATGGAACTTTTGATATTCAAAGAAAAAATAGTCCTTTTATCAGTTTAAATAAAAAAGTATCTGTAACTATTGATGCCCCTATTAATTTAAAAAATAAAGATCTTAATTTTAAGAAAAATATACATTTAACTGTTGAAAAAATAATTAAGGAGAATTTCTAATGAGAAACATTAAAATTTCATATTCTTATGATGGTAGTTGTTTTTTTGGATTTCAAAGACAACCAAAAAAAAGAACTGTACAAGGTGAGATAGAAAAAGCATTAAATTTAATTTTAAAAGATAAGATTAATTTAATAACTTCTGGAAGAACTGATCGAGGAGTTCATGCCAGAAAACAAGTTTCTAATTTTTTAGTTAAACCTGGAATTAATATTCCTATAAAAAATTTAAAACGTGCATTAAATAATATTATCCCAAATGATATTGATATATTTGATATTGAAGAAGTTGCTCTAAATTTTCATTCTCGTTATTTAGCTAAAAAAAGAGCTTACGAATATCTAATAACTTGGGAAAAAGATGTTTTTTTAAGAAGATATAAAACTTATATCCCCAAAAAGATTGATCCTAATAAATTTTATAATATTTTAAAACCTCTTATTGGGACTCATGATTTTAATAATTTTAGACTCAAAGATGAAAATAATAAAACTAGTATAAGAGAAATTTTTAAAATTAATACATCTTTAAATGATTCCAATACTTTATCTATCTTTATAGAAGGTAATGCTTTTTTAAAAACACAGATTAGAATTATTATAGGAGTTGCTTTAGACGTCTATTTTAATAGAAAACCATCGAACTATATAGAACTTTTATTAAAGGAACCTCATATAAATAGAAAAATTGAAGTTGCTGATCCTTTCGGATTATATTTAGTTAAAATAGATTATTAAGAGGAGAAGATTTTATGATTATTAAAGAAATTTCTATTAATGAAATTAAATATATTAATGAAATTGTTGAGATGGAAAAATCAACTTTTGGTAAATTAGGGGGAGTTGATTTATGGATATTAAAACCTCTTGTAAAATTTGGAAAAGTTTTTGTTGCTCTTGAAAATGAAAAAGTTATTGGAGCCGCTGAATTTTTAATTTCTTTCGACTGTCCTCATGCTTTTTTATATGGAATTTCAATACATAATCTCTATCAAAATAAAGGAATTGCTAAATCTCTATTAGATTTTTGTGAAAACTATTTCTTTAAAAAACAAATCAAGAAAATTTCTTTAACTGTTGATCCTAAAAATACAAAAGCTATTTCACTTTATAAAAAAAAGAATTTTCATATAACTTGTTTAAAGAAAGACGAATATGATAATGGTATTCATAGGTTTATTATGGAAAAGAATTTAGTTTAAATATTTTTCTTTACTTTAATATGAATTTAATTTATAATTATAATGATTACAAATTAAAAGGGGGTCAAATATGAATTCAATAACAAACAATTCTTATGATGTTGGTTTATTTCTTAAAAATCACGGAATAAAGCCTTCTTACCAAAGATTAAAAATTTATTCTTTTTTATTTGAAAATAGAATTCATCCTACAGTTGATACTATTTATAAAAACTTGTGTCCTGAAATCCCTACATTATCAAAAACTACTGTTTATAATACTTTAAATTTATTTATACAAAAAAATATTATTCAAAAATTGGTAATAGAAGAAACTGAAACAAGATATGATGTAAATACTTCTACACATGGTCATTTTAAATGTGAAAACTGTGGTAAGGTTTGTGATGTATTTTTAGAAAATAATCTTCTACATTCTTCAAATCTTGAAAATTTTAAAGTGAACGAAACTCATCTTTACTTTAAAGGACTTTGTGAAAAGTGTATAAAATCAATAAAAAAATAAAAGATAAAATTATCTTTTATTTTTTTATTTATACATATATACATATTAGTCTAATATTCTTTTACTTAAATTTATTATATTAACTTGTCTTATTGGAGGGACTTTATGAAAGATTACATTATTGTTTTTTCTTTTTTTGGAATATTTATCTTATTAACTATATTTTTTTCTAACCTAAATACCAAAGTTAGACATCTTAAAAAAAGAAATAAAAAAATAGACGAATTAAAACAAAATGGTTATACAATTTCAAAAAGGTGGGATTGTAATTATATTACTGTAGGTATTGATGATTTAAAAAAAATTCTTTTTATTATTGTTTTAGATAAAAAATTAAGTTTTTTTAAAATAAATATTAATGATATTATTAAAAAAGAAATACATTCTTTTGGTTTTATTAAAGGTTTTATAACTTCCATTTATATTGATATTTTTACAAATAAAAATTTAACTTATACTGTTAGAACTTTATGTATTACTCGTGGTTTTGGAGTTAGAAATAAAAATAAAGCTGTTCTTTTTTCAAAAAAATATGCTAAAGAAATATGTAACCATATTGAAAAATTACAAATTAAATAAAAAGGAGGATTTTTATGAATTATTTAGTTAATCCTCCTGATTTTATAAATAAAAATTTAATTCTTCAGGTTAATTTACTGGGCATTAAAATTATATATAACAATGAAATCTTAAAATTAAAATGGGGCAAAGTAAAGATTTCAGACAATAATAATAATCGAAGTTTAAAATTAAAAGATTTTATCTTAACTTCTCCAAAATTATTCATAGATAATGAAATTTAAAAAAATATTATTCCTGAGTTTTCTCCTCTCACATTTCTTTTCTTATTTCCATCTCTTGTCCTTTTCCTATACGGATCTATTGGAATTGCTTTTGGTACCTTAAATATGTTTTATATTAGAAATTTATTTCTTATTACAAATAATAAATTCAAGAATTTTTTAATATCTTCTCTAATTTGTATTTCTAATTTTTTTCTAACTTTTTTATTTTTAATTATCTTAAATAAAATAATTAATTTCTAATTTTATATCTCTTAAAACCAGATTAATAGTCTAATAAAAAATAGAGTAGAAATATAAATTCCTACTCTAAAAATCTTTAACTTTTAAAATCTACATTAATAATCTGTAGTTTTTTTATTTAACTGCTATTAATTCTATTTCAACTTTAACATCTTTTGGTAATCTAGCAACTTCTACACATGCTCTTGCTGGTTTTACTTCTCCTAAATATTCTGCGTAAACTTCGTTTATAGCTCCAAAATCATTCATATCTTTAATAAAACAAGAAGCTTTTACAACATCTTTAAAAGAATAACCTGCTTCGTCTAATATTGCTTTTAAATTTTCTAAAGATTGTCTTGTTTGATCTTTAACATCCTCAGATACTAATGTCATAGTTTCTGGAACAAATGGTATTTGCCCTGAAATATAAAGAGTTCCATTTACCTCTACTGCTTGTGAATAAGGTCCTAATGCTGCTGGAGCTTTTGGTGTGTTAATAATTCTTTTTGCCATAATTTCCTCCTTAAAATATACTCTATTTTATTTTATTACTTATACCTATATTAAATAGGTTAACATATCTATATAAAAAAATAAAGATTAATTTTTAATCAAACAGTTTCCTTAAATCCTTTATGTTCTTTTTGTAAAAAACAAGATTTTTTCTGAACAAAGTTATAATTTTTTTCCTAAACATTTTTTTTTAATTACATGGTATAATATTATAAAAAATAAAAAGGAAATTATAATGAAAAAATTTATTATTGATAAAAAATATAACGATTCAACTGTTGGTTATTTCTTAAAAGAAGTTATAGGATATTCTACTCGAAACTTAAGAAACTCTGATATTTATTTAAATGGAAAAAAAGTAAAACTTAAAAAAAAGATTAAAACTAAGGATAAATTAATTGTTGCTGAATTAAAGAAAGGAACCAATATTCAACCTATTAAAATGGAATTAGATATTATTCATGAAGATAATGATTTATTAATTTTGAATAAACCTCCTCATTTAATTGTTCATCCTACTCAAAAAAAAGTTGATAAAACATTAGCTAATGGAATTGTAAATTATTTTATTGAATCTAGTGGGCTATCTTTTGTTCCTAGATTTTTCAATAGATTAGATATGGATACAACCGGTATTATAGTTGTAACTAAAAATGCTTTCTCTCAAGCTTTTTTACAAAATAAAAATAAAATCAAAGTTGAAAAATATTATCTTGCAATTGTAAGTGGGATTATTGAAAAAGATGAATTTATTATTGAAAGACCCATTGGTAGAATTGAAGACAATATCAAAAGACAAGAACTTTCTGTTAAAAATGGAGGACAAACTGCTAAAACTAAAGTTACTGTAATAAAAAGATTTAAAGAAAAAAATGTTTCCTTACTTAAAATACAACTTTTTACTGGAAGGACTCACCAAATAAGAGTTCATTTATCTCTTGAAGGCTTCCCTATCATTGGAGATTCCTTATATGGTCCTGAAGAACAGCCTGTAAATCGTCAATTTCTTCATGCTTTTCAATTAGTTATTAATAATTTAGATTCTAATAAAAAACAAACATTTTTTGCCAAGTTACCTAAAGATATGAAAGATTTTCTAAATATCAATTAATAACCAAAAAAATGGTCAATTTTAATCTGTATGAAAATTGACAAAAAAACTAGAGATGCTATAATATCAATATAATTAAGTTTAAATTTTAACATAATATAAATTTATATAATTTTTAAGGAGGATTTTAAATGGCAGTTAAAGTAGCAATTAACGGATTTGGAAGAATAGGTAGATTAGCATTAAGATTAATGACTAAAAACCCTGAATTTGAGGTTGTAGCAATTAATGACTTAACAGATGCTAAAATGTTAGCACACTTATTTAAATATGATTCATCTCAAGGAAGATTTGATGGAACTATAGAGGTTAAAGAAGATGCATTTGTTGTTAATGGAAACGAAATTAAAGTTTTCGCTCAAGCAAATCCTGCAGATTTACCATGGGGAGACTTAGGAGTAGACGTTGTTTTAGAATGTACTGGATTCTTTGCTAGTAAAGATAAATCTGAAGCTCATATCAAAGCAGGAGCTAAAAAAGTTGTTATCTCTGCACCAGCTGGAAATGATTTACCAACAGTTGTTTACAATGTAAATGATGATATCTTAACTGGTGATGAAAATGTTATTTCTGGAGCTTCTTGTACTACAAACTGTTTAGCACCTATGGCTAAAGTTTTAAATGATAACTTTGGAATTGTTGAAGGATTAATGACAACTATTCATGCTTATACAAATGACCAAAATACATTAGATGGACCACATAGAAAAGGAGATTTAAGAAGAGCAAGAGCTGCTGCTGCAAGTATTATTCCTGCATCAACTGGAGCTGCTAAAGCTATATCTTTAGTTATTCCTGATTTAGCTGGTAAATTAGACGGAGCTGCTCAAAGAGTTCCTGTAGTTACTGGATCTTTAACTGAACTTACTACAGTTCTTGAAAAAGAAGTTACTGCTGAAGAAATTAACGCTGCAATGAAAGCTGCTGCTAATGAATCTTTTGGATATAACGAAGAGCCTATCGTATCAGTTGATATAATTGGAATGAACTTTGGTTCTCTATTCGATGCAACTCAAACAAAAGTTATAACTGTTGGTGGAAAGCAGTTAGTTAAAACTGTTGCTTGGTATGACAATGAAATGTCTTATACTTCTCAATTAGTTAGAACTCTTAAAAAAGTTGTAGAATTATCTAAATAATAATAATTTATTTATAAACGAATAGCGGGACCTTAATCGGTTCCGCTATTTGAACTTAAAAATATATGGAGGTTTAAATGGCAAAGCAAATAGTTACTGATTTAAATTTAAAAGATAAAAAAGTACTTATTAGAGTCGATTTCAATGTTCCTATGAAAGATGGAAAAATAACAAATGACAATAGAATTGTTGCGGCTCTTCCTACTATAAAATATATTCTTGAAAACGGAGGAAAAGTTATTGCTTTTTCCCACTTAGGAAAAGTTAAAACTGAAGAAGATTTAGTTAGCAAATCTATTAAACCTGCTTCTGAAAGACTTTCTGAACTTTTAGAAAAGGAAGTTAAATTTGTTCCTACTACTAGAGGTCTTGAATTAGAAAAAGCTATTGAGGAATTAAAATCTGGTGAGATTTTAATGTTTGAAAACACTAGATTTGAAGATTTAGATGGTAAAAAAGAATCTAAAAATAATCCTGAACTTGGGAAATACTGGGCTTCTTTAGGAGACTTATTTGTTAATGATGCTTTTGGTACAGCTCACAGAGCACATGCGTCTAATATTGGAATCGCTGCTAATATTGGAGAAGGAAAGTCAGCTGCTGGTTTTCTTATGGAAAAAGAAATTAAATTTATTGGAGGAGCTGTAGATAATCCCGCTACACCTTTAGTTGCTATTTTAGGAGGAGCTAAGGTTTCTGACAAAATTGGAGTTATTGAAAATCTTTTAACTAAAGCAGATAAAATTTTAGTTGGTGGAGCTATGATGTTCACTTTCTTGAGAGCTTTAGGAAAAAACACTGGAAAATCTATGGTTGAAGAAGATAAAATAGAGTTAGCTAAATCTTTATTAGAAAAAGCTAATGGTAAATTAATTCTTCCAATAGATACTGTAGTTTCTAAAGAATTTAGTAATGACGCTGCTCATTCAACTGTATCTATTGATAATATTCCTGAAGATGAAATGGGGTTAGATATTGGAGCTGCCACTATAGAATTATTCTCTAAAGAAATTTCTGATGCAAAAACTGTCGTATGGAATGGTCCTATGGGTGTTTTTGAAATGCCTAATTATGCAAAAGGAACTATCGGAGTTTGTGAAGCTATTGCTAATTTAGAAAATTCTACTACTATAATTGGTGGGGGAGATTCTGCTGCTGCTGCTATGCAACTTGGTTATGCTAGCCAATTCACGCATATTTCAACTGGTGGGGGAGCTTCTTTAGAATATTTAGAAGGTAAACAGCTTCCTGGTATTACTTCTATTTCTGAAAAGTAAATTATTTAAAACTCTTTAATTAATTAAAGAGTTTTTTTTATTTCCCAATTTTGTATTGTATTTTATACTTTTTTAGTGTAAAATACATCGTAAAAACTTTTTTTTTAGATTTGTTGGTGTAACATTTTTATAGTTTGTATTCAAATAATTTAGGAGGATATAAAATGCAAAAACTTGACATGGTGTATGAAGGAAAAGCAAAAAAAGTATTTAAAACTGATATTGAAAATCAATTTATAGTTGATTACAAAGATGATGCTACTGCATTTAATGGTTTAAAAAAAGGTAGTATTCTTAACAAAGGTATTGTTAATAATAAAATGACAAATATTATCTTTAAGTATCTTGCTGATAAAGGTATAGAAAACCATCTTGTAAAAGAACTTAGTGACAGAGAAACTCTTGTAAAAAAAGTTGAAATAATTCCACTTGAAGTAATTATTAGAAACGTTGCTGCTGGAAGTTTTTCGAAAAAATTTGGAATTAAAGAAGGAACTCCTTTACTTAATCCAATTGTTGAATTCTCATATAAAAATGATGAACTTGGAGATCCTATGATTAACAATATGCAAATACTTGCTATTGGAATTGCTAAAAAAGAAGAGCTTGATTTTATATCTGAACAAGCTTTAAAAATAAACGAATTAATGAAAGATTTTTATAGTAAAAGAAATATTAACCTTATCGACTTCAAAATTGAATTTGGCCGTTTTGAAAATAGAGTTATTCTAGCTGATGAAATGTCTCCAGATACTTGTAGACTTTGGGATTCTGAAACTAATGAAAAATTAGATAAAGATCGTTTCCGTAGAGATTTAGGAAATGTTGTTGAAGCTTACGAAGAAATTTTTAAAAGAATTTCTAAATAGTATAATTTTAGGAGGCTAATACATATGCATGAAGATAGATTAAAAGAAGAATGTGGCGTTTTTGGAATTTTTAATAACGATTCTACTGATTCAGGAAGAATTGCTTACTATGGTCTTTTTTCTCTTCAACATAGAGGACAAGAAAGCTGTGGTATTGCCGTAATGGATAATCAATTAGTTAAACAATATAAAGATATGGGATTAGTTCCTGATGTCTTTAATGATGAAATTTTAGATAAGTTAACTGGAAAGATTGCTATTGGACACGTTAGATATTCTACTGCTGGGGGAAGTATTCGTCAAAATGCTCAACCTCTTGTTTCTAAATATTTAAAAGGTGCCTTAGGAATAAGTCATAACGGAAATCTAACTAATGCATATAAATTGAGAGCTAAATTTGAAAGTGAAGGTTTCATCTTTCAAACCTCTATCGATTCAGAAGTTATCGCAAATATAATTGCTAGACAAAGAGTTATTAATCCTTCCATCGAAAATGCTGTTAGTAAAATGATGGAAGTTGTTGAAGGATCTTATTCTTTAGTTGTAATGAGTCCTAAAAAATTAATTGGTTGTAGAGATCCTCATGGATTTAGACCTTTAGTTCTTGGAAAATTAAATAATTCTTATGTTTTATCATCAGAGACTTGTTCTCTTGATGCTGTTGGAGCTAAATTTATAAGAGATATTGAACCAGGAGAGATTGTGGTTATTGATGAGAATGGAATTACTTCTATTAAAACTCATTGTAATAAATTTAAATCTTCTATATGTATTTTTGAATATATATATTTTGCTAGACCTGATACATATATTAATGGAATCAGTGTCTATGAAGCTAGAAAAAATATAGGTAGAGAATTAGCTAAAGAACATCCTATTGAGGGAGATATTGTTATTGGAGTTCCTGATAGCGGAATAGCTGCTGCAATTGGATACGCTGAAGAAAGTAATATTCCTTATGGAATTGGACTTGTTAAAAATAAATATGTAGGTAGAACTTTTATTAGTCCTACACAAACAAAAAGAGAAAATGGTGTTAAAGTTAAATTAAATGTTTTAAAAGAAAGTGTTAAAGATAAGAAGGTAATTATTGTTGATGATTCTATTGTTAGAGGAACAACTATCAAGAGATTAGTTAAATTACTTAGAGAAGCAGGAGCAAAAGAAATTCATATGAGAATTAGTTCTCCTCCTTTCTTATGGCCATGTTATTATGGAACTGATATTCCTTCAAAGAAAGATTTAATTGCTTGTAAACACTCTGTAGATGAAATTGCAAAAATATCTAACTTAGACAGTCTTGGATATTTATCATTAAATAAATTAAATATTATTACAAATTCTAACTGTAATTTCTGTGATGCTTGTTTCTCTGGAAACTACCCTGCAGAAATTCCAGATTATTTACCTGAGGAGGCCGAAAATAATGAAGTCGAAATACATAAATCCTTTAAATTCACGTTATGCTAGTAAAGAAATGAGTTATATTTTTTCTCAAGATAATAAATTTAAAACTTGGCGTAAATTGTGGATTGCTTTAGCCGAAACTGAAAAAGAACTAGGACTAAATATAACTGAAGAACAAATAAATGAAATGAAAAAATATCAAGATGATATAAACTATGAAATTGCTGAAGCAAGAGAAAAAATAGTTAGACATGATGTTATGAGTCATGTTTTTGCTTTTGGATCTCAAGCGAAATCAGCTATGCCTATTATTCATCTTGGAGCAACAAGTTGCTATGTTGGGGATAATACTGATATAATTATTATGACTCAAGGATTAAGACTTATCAAAAAACAACTTATTAATGTTATTAATGAACTTTCTAAGTTTTGTTTAGAATATAAAGATCTTCCAACTTTAGGATTTACTCATTTTCAACCAGCTCAAACAACAACTGTTGGTAAAAGGGCAACTCTTTGGTTACAAGATCTTTTAATGGATTTAGAAGATTTAGATTATCAACTATCTAAAGCAAAATTACTTGGATCAAAAGGAACTACTGGAACTCAAGCTAGTTTTTTAGAATTATTTGATGGTAATCATGAAAAAGTAAAAAAAATAGATCCTATTATTGCTAAAAAAATGGGATTTGATTCTTATTTTGCTGTCTCTGGACAAACTTATCCTAGAAAATTAGATAGTCAAATTCTTAATATTCTAAGTAGTATTGCTCAATCATCTTTTAAATTTAGTAATGATATTAGACTACTTCAACATTTAAAAGAAATTGAAGAACCTTTTGAAAAATCTCAAATCGGTTCTTCTGCTATGGCTTACAAAAGAAACCCTATGAGAAGTGAACGTATTGGTTCTCTTGCTCGTTATGTCATTGCAGATGCTATCAATCCAGCTATTACTGCTTCAACTCAATGGTTTGAAAGAACTCTAGATGATTCTGCAAATAAAAGAATTAGTGTTCCTGAAGCTTTTTTATGTGTTGATGCTATTTTAACTTTATATAGAAATATAGTTGATGGTCTTGTAGTTTATCCTAAAGTTATTGAAAAACACTTAAATGCTGAGCTTCCATTCATGGCTACTGAAAATATAATGATGGATGCTGTTAAAGCTGGAGGAAATAGACAAGAATTACATGAAAAAATAAGAATTCATTCAATGGCAGCTGGACGTGTTGTTAAGTCTGAAGGAAAACCTAATGATTTATTAGAAAGAATTGCTAATGATAAATCTTTTGGTCTAACTTTTGAAGAATTATCTTCTATTATGGATGCTAAAAATTTTGTTGGAAGATCTCCTGAACAAACAGAAGAATTTATCAATGAAATTATAAAACCTATTCTTGAAAAAAATATTGATTTAATAGATAATAATGCTAACGAAGTTAGAGTTTAATTTAATAATTATATATAAATTTAATATTTATATATTATCATAAAAAACAAATATTTTAGGAGGATTTTAATTATGGTAAAAGCTATTGTAGGTGCATGTTGGGGAGACGAAGGAAAAGGGAAAATAACTGATATTCTTGCTACTAGTGCAGATATTGTTATTCGTTTTCAAGGAGGAAGTAACGCTGGTCATACAATTATAAATGATTATGGTAAGTTCGCTCTTCATCAAATGCCTAGTGGTGTTTTTAACAAAAATACAGTAAATATTATTGGGACTGGAGTTGCCTTTAATGTTCCTTATTTTGTAAAAGAAATGAATTATTTAAAAGAAAATGGTGTTCCAACTCCAAAAATTTTAATTTCTGATAGGGTTCAACTTCTTATGCCTTATCATATTTTATTAGATTCTTATGAAGAAGCTCGTCTTGCAGACAAACAATTCGGATCAACTAAATCTGGAATTGCTCCTTTCTATTCTGATAAATATGCTAAAATAGGAATTCAAATTTCTCATTTATTTGATGAAGAAGTTTTAAGAGATAGAATCAATAATGCTTGTGAAATTAAAAATGTTTTAATCAAACATTTATATAACAAACCTCTTCTTAATGCTGAAGAAATATTCAATGAAGTAATCCAATATAGAGATTTAGTTGCTCCTTATGTTGTAAATACTACTGAATATCTTCACAAAGCTGTTAAAGAAGGAAAAGAAATTTTACTTGAGGGTCAATTAGGAGCTTTAAAAGATCCTGATCATGGAATTTTCCCTATGACTACTTCATCTTCTACTTTAGCAGGATTTGGAGCAATCGGTGCTTGTTTACCACCTCACTCAATTAAAAAAGTTTATACAGTAGCAAAAGCTTACTCTTCAGCTGTAGGAGAAGGGGCATTTGTTAGTGAAATATTTGGAGATGAAGCTCAAGAGCTTCGTGTTCGTGGAGGAGACGCTGGAGAATTTGGAGCGACTACGGGAAGACCTAGAAGAATGGGATGGTTTGATTGTGTTGCTACTCGTTACGGATGTATATTACAAGGTACAACTGATGTAGCTTTTACTGCTATTGATGTACTTAGCTATCTTGATGAAATCCCTGTATGTATTGGTTATGAAATTAATGGAGAAGTTACTAGAGAATTCCCTGTAACATCTCTTTTAGAAAAAGCTAAACCTGTATATAAAGTTTTACCAGGATGGAAAACTGATATAAGAGGAATTAATAATTATGATGAATTACCTGATAATGCTAAAAATTATGTTGAATTCATAGAAAAAGAATTAGGATTCCCTGTAACAATTGTTTCTAATGGTCCTAAGAGACATGAAATTATGTATAGATAATAAAATATTTATAATTGAAAACTTACACTAATTAGTGTAAGTTTTTTTTATCTATATGGTATAATTATAAGTGTGTTTGCTATTATTTAGGGAGGACTTATGACAAAATTAGAGTTTCAATTTGATAAACAGTCTCATGAAAAATATTATATTCAACTATACAAAATATTTACTAATAAAATTTCATCTGGAGTTTTGAAAGCTGGCTCTAAAATGCCTTCTATCAGAAAAACAGCTTTAAATTTAAAAATTAATATCAATACTGTTCTCCAAGCCTATAACCTACTTGAACAAAATGGTTATATTGAAAAAATCCATGGAAAAGGATCTTATGTTAAAAAAATTTCTGATTTTTCTTTGGATCAAAAAGTAAAACCTCTACTTGATAGTTTTAAGCACGGCCAAATTATTAAAAATAAAATAATTAATTTTTCTAATGGAACTCCTCCTTCAGAATATTTTCCTGCTGCTATTTATCAAGATCTTTCAAATAGAATAATTAATACTTATCATGGAGATATATTTTCATACCAAGACGTACAAGGAGTTTTAAGTTTAAGAAAAGTTTTAGCTGATGATTTAGAAAAAGATGATATTTTTGTAAATCCAGAAGAAATTATTATCACTTCTGGAACTCAACAATCATTAGATATAATTCTAAAACTATTTAAAAATTCATCTAACCTAACTGTTGGTCTTTCTGCTCCTACATATCCAAATGCATTAAATATTTTTTCAAACTCTTGTAATATTAAATCAATTGATTTAAAAAATGATGGATGGAACATGGAAGAATTTGAAGAAATATTAAAACGAGAAAAAATAAAATTAGTTTATGAAGTTATTAATTTTCAAAATCCAACTGGTATTAAATGGAGCGACTCTAAAAAACAAAAACTATTAAAATTAGCTAAAAAATATGATTTCTATATAATTGAAGATGATAGTTTTTCAGAATTTTATTATACTGATAATCGTCCTTTTCCTCTAAAAAGTTTTGATCAAGTTGATCACGAAAGAGTTATATATATAAAAACATATTCTAAAAGTATTATGCCTGGTCTTGGATTAGCTTTGGTTATTCCTCCAAAAAAATTGATTGAAAAATCTATTTTCATAAAATATGGATTAGACACTAATACTTCTGGTTTAAATCAAAAAATACTAGAACTTTTTATTAAAGAACAATATTTAGAAGAACATTTAACTTTTCTTAGACAAGAATTTAAAGAAAAATATTTATATATGATTAAACTCTTATCTGAAGTTCCTTATATCACTGTTTTAAATATTCCTGAAGGAGGTTTTTTTATCTGGATATTACTTTCTCAACATATTAAAGGGGAACTTTTTTATGAAAAATGTAAAGAATCTAATCTTTCAATTCTTCCGGGAAATGTTTTTTATAATGATAAACTAAGCACTTATAAAATTCGTTTAACTTTTGTATCTGCTAATTTAAAAGAAATAAAAGAAGGAATTGAAACAATTAAAAATATTCTTTTAACTTGTGCTCCACCTAAAAACAACAAATCTAAAATTATACTATAAAAGGAGAATAATATGGAAAAAATGAAATTTCTTTTCGGGCCTGTACCTTCAAGAAGACTTGGACGTTCTCTAGGAATTAGTCCTATACCTAAAAAAACTTGTAATTATTCTTGCATTTACTGTCAGTTGGGTAGAACCAACAAAATGACTAATATAAGACAAGAATTTTTCAAAATTGAAAATATTTTAAATGAATTTAAAATATATTTAAAAGATTCTGATAAATTTGATATTATTACTATTGTTGGAGAGGGTGAACCTACCCTATACTCTCAATTAGGAAATTTAATTTTAGAATTAAAAAAATTAACAGATAAACCAATTGCTGTTATTACAAATGGAGCTCTGTTTTCAGACGAAAATGTATTCAAAGAATTACTTAATGCTGACTTTGTACTACCTTCATTAGATGCATATAATGAAGAACTTTCTAAAAAAATAGATAGACCCCATGGAAGTATCTCTTTTGAAAAAGAAATTAATGGTCTAATCAATTTTTCAAATACTTATAAAGGAAATTTATGGATAGAAATTATGTTAATTGATGGTTTTAATAGTGATAAAAATTCTATTTCAAATTTTAAAAAACTTTTAAGAAAAATAAAATATGATAGATTATATTTAAATACTCCTGTAAGACCACCTGCTGAAAATTTTGTTAAAACAGTCAGCAAATCCGTTATGGAGTATGCTTCTAAAGAACTTGGAGGAATTTCTATTGATATGCTTAGTTCTGGATTTTTCTTTAGTGAAATTAAAGATTCAATTGAAGCTATTTTAAGTATTATAAGAAGACACCCTATGAATCAATTCGAATTAGAAAGTTTTCTTCAATCAAGAAAAATTAAAGATATTAGTAAATTTATAGAAAAAATAGAAGAAAATAATAAAGTTAACGTTATTAACTATAAAGGTATTAAAACCTATAGATTAAAATAAAGATAAGGAGTTTTTGATGGAAAAAATTATTAAAAAAGTTGCTGCAATACATGATTTATCTGGATTTGGAAGAGCTTCTTTAACGAGTATTATACCTATTCTTTCTAATATGGGAATACAAGTTTGCCCTTTACCTACTGCAATACTCTCAACTCATACAGGAGGATTTAAAAATTTTAGTTTTATAGATTTAACTAATAGTATGCCTAACTTTATTAATCATTGGAAAACTTTAGGTCTAGAATTTGATTGTATTTATTCTGGATTTTTAGGATCTTCTAAACAAATAGATATAGTTTCTGACTTTATTGATTTTTTTGGAAATAATGATAACTTAATTGTTGTTGACCCTGTTATGGGAGATGAAGGTAGTTTATATAATACAATGGAGAAAAATATTGTATATAAAATGAGAAATTTAATACACAAAGCTGATATTATAACACCTAATTTTACAGAACTTTGCCTTTTACTAAATAAAGAATATAATTCTCTCATTTCTGAAAAAGAAATAAAATCTTGGATTTTTGAATTAGCTAAGACCGGACCAAACATTATTATTGTAACTAGTGTACCTGAAGAAAAAAATTCTTTAGAAAAATTCTCTAATGTAATTGCGTATGATAAAAAGAATAATGTATTTTGGAAAACTACATGTAAATTTATACCTACCTCTTATCCTGGAACTGGAGATAGCTTTACAAGTGTTCTTATTGGAAGTTTATTACAAAAAGATAGCTTACCTATGGCTATTGATAAAGCAACTAATTTTATTAATCAATGTATTAGAGCTAGCTATGGTTTTAAATATCCAAATAGGGAAGGTATTTTATTAGAAAAAATGTTACCTATATTAAATATGCCTCTTGTTAACAGTAACTATGAGCTTTTAGAAAATGATTTAAAATAAAAAAGGAGCTTCTTAAAGATGCCCCTTTTTTTATAAATTCATTTTTTGTAGGTCTTTTTATTTTACTTTTCCTAAAGCTTGCTCTAAATCAGCAATTATATCTTCAACATTTTCTAATCCTAAAGATAATCTTACTAACCCTTCTGGAATTCCTGCTGCTGCTAGTTCTTCTTTAGTATAAGTCGAATGAGTCATTGATGCTGGATGTTGAATTAAAGTTTCTGTATCTCCTAATGAAACAGCTAATCCAAACATTTCAACATTATTTAATAATGTTTTTCCTGCTTCAAATCCACCTGTTAATTCAAATGATAACATACCACCAAAATTTTTCATTTGTTTTTTTGCAATTTCATGTCCTTCATGAGATTCTAGTCCTGGATAATATACTTTTGAAATTTTAGGATGCGCTTCTAACCATTTTGCTACTGTCATTGCATTTTCACAATGTCTTTGCATTCTTACTTCAAATGTTTTTAATCCTCTTACTATTAAATTTGCTTCTGCTGGTCCCAATACAGAACCTGTCATATCTTTAATTCCTACTAATTTTATTTGATTAATTACATCTTTTGGTCCCACTGCAAAACCTGCAACTACGTCTCCATGTCCATTTATATATTTTGTTGCTGAATGAACGACTATATCTGCCCCTAAAGTTAGTGGATTTTGATTATATGGAGAAGCAAATGTATTATCTACTATTACACTTGTATATGGGTTTTCATGAGCTATTTTAGATAATGCTTCTATATCTGCTATTTTTAAATTGGGATTTGCTGGTGTTTCCAAATAAACTACTCTAGTATTTTCTTTCATAGCTGCCTTTACTGCATCTAAATCTCCTGTATTTAAAAATGTTACTTCGATTCCAAATCTAGTTAATCCATGATTTAGTAATGCAAATGTACACCCATATAATGTTGTATCTGCTATTACATGATCTCCTGCTTTTAATAATGTCCATAAAGTTGAAGAGATTGCACCCATTCCTGCTGCCATTCCTGCTGCTGCTTCTCCATGTTCTAAAGCTGCTACTTTTCTTTCTGCTAAGGCTACTGTAGGATTTCCTAATCTACTATAAATATACCCTTCTTCTTTTCCTGAAAATCTAGCTGCTCCTTGCTCTGTAGAATCAAATACAAAAGTAGATGTTTGAAATACAGGTGCCGATAAAGATCCAAATGGATTTTTTTCATTTCCTGCATGAATTGCTATTGTTCCTATTCCTTTTCCTTTTAAATCGTGCATTACAATTCCCCCTTATATTTTATTTATATTTAAATCTTTTTGATTGCATTTAAGACATTTTTGTCGTTTTTAGTTTTGCTTATCATAATTAATTTATAATACTTTTTTGTTTTTTTGTCAAATCCAACTGTTATATAACAGTTATTATTTTAAGTTGTCTTTCCTTTATTTATAATCAATTATCCCACGTTAAATAAGTGTTATATAACACTTATTTAATACAAAAAGAGTCAATCTTAATATTCTAAGATTGACTCTAAAATAATTTGTTTACTTATGTTTTTCTACATAAATGAAATTATACACATTTATCAAATAGATTTATACATAAAAGATTAAATATATTTTTTAAACTACCTAGAATTTTATTTGTAATATTTATTGATATTATTATGTTTATTATTAATATGCTTATTATAATTATTATAAATAATCTATTTAGTAGTAACATTATATATTCTTCTCCTTCTCTTTTTTATTTTAAGAGATTATATCTGATTCTAATAAAATTGTCAAGAAAAAATAAAAAAAGATGCATATACATCTTTTTTTACAATAATCTTTCTGCAACTCTTACTTTTACTAAAGCATCTTGCAAAGATTTTTGAGCCATCACTATTTGTTTATCCTCATTTAATTTTTCTAATTTTTTCTGCGCAAACTCTAGTTCTTTCTTAGCTTGCAATAAATCTATTTCATCTGGTAACATAGCTTCATCTACTATAATTAAAACTTTTTCTTTATTAATTTCTAAAAAACCTCCAGAAATATAATAACTTATTTCATCAGATTTATTAAGTCTTATTTTTATTTCATCAGAATATAATCCTGCTACAAAAGGAGCATGATTAGGTAAAATACCCATATTTCCTTCTGTAGTCTTAAGTAAAATATATTCTACTTCTTTTTCAAATTTTATTCCTAAAGGAGTTATAATTTCTAATTTAAAGCTGTTCATTTTAATCAGCTCCTTTCAATAACTCTCTTCCTTTACTTACCACTTCTTCTATTGTTCCAACATATAAAAATGCTTGCTCTGGTAAGTCATCATATTTTCCTTCTAGAATTTCTTTAAATCCTCTAACAGTTTCTTTTATAGGAACATATTTACCCTTAATTCCTGTAAACTGCTCTGCTACCGAAAATGGTTGTGAAAAGAATTTTTCTATCTTTCTAGCTCTTGAAACAGCTAACTTATCCTCATCAGATAATTCATCCATACCTAAAATCGCTATTATATCTTGTAACTCTTTGTATCTTTGAAGAACTGCTTGAACTTCTCTTGCTACAGTATAATGTTCATTTCCTACAATCTCTGGATCTAGAGCTTTGGAAGTAGAATCTAAAGGATCCACTGCTGGATAAATTCCTAAAGATGAGATTCTTCTTGAAAGAACTGTTGTTGCATCTAAATGAGAGAATGTTGTTGCTGGAGCTGGATCTGTTAAATCATCTGCAGGAACATATACAGCTTGAACTGAAGTTATTGATCCTGTTTTTGTTGAAGTTATTCTTTCTTGTAAAGCTCCCATTTCTGTTGCTAAGTTAGGTTGATAACCTACAGCTGATGGGGTTCTCCCTAATAAAGCTGAAACTTCTGAACCTGCTTGAGTAAATCTAAATATATTGTCTATGAATAATAATACATCTTGACCTTCTTTATCTCTAAAATTTTCTGCTATAGTTAATCCTGTTAAACCAACTCTAAGTCTTGCTCCTGGTGGTTCATTCATTTGTCCATAAACCAAAGATGTTTTAGATAAAACTCCTGATTCTGTCATTTCATTATATAAATCTCTTCCTTCTCTTGTTCTTTCTCCAACACCTGCAAAAACGGATAATCCTCCATGTCCTTTAGCTATATTGTTTATTAACTCTTGAATTAAAACTGTTTTTCCTACACCAGCTCCTCCAAATAAACCTATTTTTCCACCTTTTATATATGGAGCTAATAAATCAATTACCTTTATACCTGTTTCAAATATTTCTACTTCTGTACCTTGAGATTCAAAATCAGGGGCATTTCTATGAATTGGTAGTTTTTCATCTGTCTCTATAGGTCCTGCATTATCAACTGGTTCACCTAAAACATTTAAAATCCTTCCTAATACTGCTTTCCCTACTGGAACTGTTATTGGAGCTCCTGTGTCTATAACTTCCATTCCTCTTTTTAATCCATTGGTATCATCCATAGCTATGGTTCTAACCATATTATTTCCTATATGTTGAGCTACCTCAAGAATAAGGTCATTATCTCCTTTTTTTACCTTTAGTGCACTATAAATTTTGGGTAAATTTTCTTTAAATCTTATATCAACTACTGGACCTATTATTTGTGTAAGACTTCCTTTATTAACCAACTTACTGTCCTCCTTTATCAACTTATTTTAATGCCGCTGCTCCTCCTACAATTTCTGTTATCTCCTGAGTTATTGCAGCTTGTCTTTCTCTATTATATTGAAGATTTAAATCTTTCAACATATCTTCTGCATTGTCATTTGCATTTTTCATTGCATTTTTTCTAGCTGAATGCTCACTAGCTGTATTTTCTAGCATTGCTTGATATAGTTCTATATTTAAATATTTTGGCAATAAATTTGTTAATACTTCTTCTATATTAGGTTCAAAAATATATTCTGTTTTACTTTTACTTTCAACTCTTTGAACTGGAATTAATTTTTTTACTAATAAATCGCTTCTTAATGCCGAAACAAATTTATTATAGATAATATATACTTCATCAAAAAATTCAGCCATATAATACTCTACTATATTTTCACTAATTTCTTTAGCTTTATCATATATTGTTTCTGGTATTATTTGCGTATATTCAGCTTTCACATCATAATTTCTTTTTATACAATAATCTCTACTTTTTCTACCTATTGCAATTACAGAAACTTGTTTCTCTTTATTTTGAGTTTTTAATTCTTCAAATTTTTTAATAGTATTACTATTAAAACTTCCACAAAGTCCTCTATCTGAAGTCATTATAATAACTCCTATTTTTTTAACCTCTTTTCTTCCATCAAAAAGAGGATGTCTTTCATACTTAACATTGTAAGAAATATTTGTAAGAATATTTTTTATACCATCTGAGTAAGCACGAGAATTCATAACTTTTGAAGAAAACTTTTTAAATTTTGTTGTTGAAACAACTTCCATAGCTTTTGTAATTTGGTGGGTAGACTGTACACTTTTTATTCTACTTTTTATTTCTTTAGAACCAGCCATTTACTCACCTCTTTATATTTTTTTAAATTTATTAATTTCTTCTGAAATATTCTTTTCTATCTTTTCATCTAAAGAACCCTTTTCTTTTATATTTTTTAATATCTCTGTTTCTTCTTTTAAGTGACTTATTAATTCTTTTTCAAATTCAGCTACATTTTTCACATCAATATCATCATAAAATCCGTTTGTAACTGCATAAAAAGAAATAACTTGTTCTTCAACTGAATAAGGTTTATTCTGAGACTGTTTCAACATAGCCATTATTCTATGTCCTCTTTCTAATTGAGCCTTTGTTGCTCTATCTAAGTCTGATCCAAACTGTGCAAAAGTAAGTAACTCTGTATACTGAGCCAACTCCAATTTAACTTTTGAAGCCACTTGCTTCATAGCTTTTAATTGTGCAGCTCCCCCGACTCTTGAAACAGAAATTCCTGCATCTATCGCTGGTCTAAATCCAGAATTAAATAATTGGGTATCCAAGAAAATTTGGCCATCAGTTATTGAAATTACATTTGTTGGAATATAGGCTGCTACATCCCCAGCTTGAGTTTCTATAATTGGTAGTGCTGTTATTGAACCTCCACCTAATTCATCAGAAAGTTTTGCTGCTCTTTCTAATAATCTAGAATGTAAATAAAATACATCTCCTGGATATGCTTCTCTTCCAGGTGGTCTTTTTAATAATAACGACATCTCTCTATATGCAACTGCATGTTTTGTTAAATCATCATAAATTATTAAAACATCTTCTCCTTTATCCATAAAATACTCTGCCATAGAAACTCCTGCATAAGGAGCTATATATTGTAGTGGAGCCGCTTCAGAAGCCGTTGCAGAAACAATTGTAGTATATTCCATCGCTCCTAAATCTTCTAATTTTTTATATATTTGTGCTACTGTAGACCTTTTTTGTCCTATTGCTACATAAATACATTTTACTCCTGTATTCTTTTGATTTATTATTGCATCAATAGCTATAGCTGTTTTTCCTGTTTGTCTATCTCCTATAATAAGTTCTCTTTGACCTTTACCTATAGGAACCATACCATCTATTGATTTTATTCCAGTTTGAAGTGGTTCGTATACTGGTTGTCTTGAAATTATACCTGATGCTTTTCTTTCTAACTCCATATACTTTTCTATTTTGACACTTCCCTTACCATCAATAGGTTCTCCAAGAGCATTTACAACTCTTCCTAAAAATTCTTCTCCTGCAGGAATAGATACAATTCTACCTGTTGATTTTACTTCATCTCCTTCTTTAATTTTAGTAAAATCCCCTAAAATAATAACTCCTACATTGTTTTCTTCTAAATTTAAAATCATTCCCATAACTTTATCTGGAAATTCCAATATCTCTCCAGCTTTAGCATCACTTAGTCCGTAAACTCTTGCAATACCATCTCCTACCTCTAATACAGAGCCTGAAGTTTTTATATTTAAAATCTTTTTATAGTTTTCTATCTCATTTTTTATAATGTTGCTGACTTCTTCCGGTCTGATATTCAACTATTACACCTCCGATTATGTGTATTTTTAGTTTTTATGAACTAATAAATCTAACTGAGTTCTGATAGTTCCATCTATTATTTTATCTCCTATCTTTAGTATTCCCCCACCAATTATAGATTTATCTATAATAACTTTTAAATTTATTTTTTTTCTAGTTCTTTTTTCTAAATTTTTTACAAGTTTTGATTTTTGATTTTCTGAAATTTCTTGGGCAAAAATAGCTTCTACATCTATTATTTTATTTTTCAAATAATAAATCTTTAAATATTCTGCCACTATTTCTTTTATATTTTCTATTCTTCCTTTAAATAAAATATATAATAATATATTTTTTATTTCTTCATTTTCATCTATAAAAATTTTTTCTATTACTTTTTCTTTTTCTTCCACTAGTATTAATGGATTATCTAAAATATTTTTTAAATCAGTATTGGTTAAATATAATTCCATTGTTTTATTAAGTGCGTCATAGATTTCCTTTACTTTGTTCTTAGATTCTGCCACTGAAAAAATTGCTTCTGCATATCTTCTTCCAATTATTTTTTCTGACATTATTCTTCACCTAGCTCATTTATAAAGTTATTAATTAATTTGTTGCTATGTTTAGAATCTAATTTTTCTTTTATTATTTTTTCAGCTAATTTAACAGCTAAAGCTTGCATTTCTTCTCTTATTTCTCCTTTAGCTCTAGCTTTCATTTTTCCTACTTCTATTTCAGCACTTTTTAATATTTTATCTCTTTGAGAAGTTGCCCCTCTTAAAATTTCTTCTTTTCTTTGATCTGCTTTTTTTTCTGCAGTTAATATCATTTCATTAGCTTGCTTTTTCGCCTCTTTTAATTGTTTTTCAGCTTCTTCTTTTTCTAGTTTTGCTTCCTCTTTATTTTTTCTTGCTTCTTCTAAATCATTTGATATTATATCTTTTCTTGTTTTTAATATCTTATTTAATGGCTTTTTTAAATATTTATTAAATATCGCAATTAATACTAAAAAGTTTATTATTTGCCAAAACATATTTATATCAATAGAAATAGCGGGCATTGTTTGTGCTGCCAAATTCATTACCTCCTTTCAACATTAAATTATATTTAATTTGCTAATGCTGATAATAATGGATTTGCATATAATAAAATCATTGCTACAACTAATCCATAAATTGCTGTTGATTCTGAAATAGCTTGTCCTAAAATCATTGTTGAAATTATATCACTTTTAGCTTCAGGTTGTCTTGCTATTGCCTCTACTGCTTTTCCTGCAGCATATCCTTCTCCTATCCCTGGTCCTAATCCAGTTAACATTGATAAACCTACTCCTATTGCTGATGCTGCTAATATTATTGTTTTTGCTAATAACATATCCATATAAATCTACCTCCTAATTTATTTTTATTACTAATCTTTTATCGAATCACCTAAAGAACTTTGTATGTGAACTATTGACAACATTACAAAAACAAAGCTTTGAACTACCCCACTAAACAAATCAAAATATAAGTGAAGTGGTGCCGGAATAACCGCTGGAGCTGCTTTATATAATAACCCCATAATAACCATACCTGCAAACATATTTCCAAATAATCTGAAAGACATGTTAATTGGTTTTGCTATTTCCCCAACTATATTTAATGGCAATAAAATAGGAACAGGACTTGCAAATCCTTTTATATAACCAATCAATCCTGAATTCTTTATATTTGTTCCTATAAAAACAACTGCTGTTAATAATGCTAAGCCGACAGTAGTATTTAAATCTGCTGTAGGTGTTCTAAAAGCAGGATAAAATTTTATGCTCTCATTCCCAAATTTAGAAAACCAAGGTATTGGAAAAAATGTAAGAATATTTCCCGATAATATAAATAAAAATAGACAAGAAATAAAACTTATAAACTTATCTTTATATTTTCCCAATGACTGAAAAATTAAATCATCTAAAAAACCTAATAAAGATTCTAATAAAATTTGTAATTTAGTTTTAGGAATTATTTCTAATTTTCTTGTTCCTATTTTAAAGATTAAAAATAAAACTATCATACAAAACCAACTACCTACTACCGTCATAGTAACCGGTAACCCAAACTCTCCATTTCCTACATCCATTGCTAAAGGAACTTGATGTAAAAATTTAGGCAATGGTACAAAAAATGCTATTTTAGGTCCTTCCACTAGAGGTGGGGTAAAAAAACTTATATTCATATCTTTCCTCCTCTGTTATTTTTTTTATATTTTAATTTAGATATTTTAGTTTGAATCATAATAATAAATATATTAAATCTTATATTAAAAAGTCCTATTGCTGCTGCTGCAATATATTGTAGACCTCCAAAATATCCCATAACTAAAAACGTTAATAAATATAATAAATATCTTTTCCCATAACTTATAAATGTATTTCTTTTTATATTATTTGAAAATAAAATACTTTCAGTTTCTAGACACAACATATAAAAGGTTAAAACAGAAACTAATGAACTCACAAACATCCCTATATAAACTACAGGATTTCTTATTAAAATTCCATATATTAAAATTATAATCGATGCTCTTAAACTTCTTTTTATAATTTTTTTTAATTGTTCCATTTTCCTCCCCATATTTTACAATATATTTATGTATACCATAATTTTTTAAATTAATAAAGTTTATTTTTATTATTATTTCTTAAATATCATTTTATACGCACTATACAGACCATTTATTACTCCAAATACTATTAAAACTATCAATATCAAGGTGCTTTTAAAAAAATATTTTTCTATAATTTTATAAATAATTACAGAAAAAATTATAGAAAAAATTATTGTTAATCCAATTGTTCCTATTAAATTAAAATATTTTAAAATTTCATTATTGAGTTTAAGCATTTTTATCTCCTAAATTTTTTTTAAAACAAAAAATTTTCTTTCTCCTGCTAATCTGTTATTTTTAAATACATCTTGCTTTTTTAAACCACTAATTTTAATAACTCTTTCAATCTCTTCATCTGTAAAGATTTTTTTTTCATAATACTCTTCATATTTTTCATATAAATTATCTTCATTCTTTAAAAAATATGTTGCTTCAATTACATCCAAAGAAGTTTCTTCATATTTTTCATGTTCCCATATTACTGAAAAATCTTCTCTTACATCTGCAAAGATACCATTTGAAAACATTTTATCCATAAAGTTTCTATCAACAACATCAAATACATAAATACCTCCTGGTTCAAGTGAATTTTTAACACTATTTAATGTATCTAACAACTCTTCTAAACTTGTTAAATGATTTATTGTATCAAAGAAAGAAAAAATAACATCATATTTTTCATAAGTATCAAATTCTCTCATATCCCCCAAATATAATCTTACATTTTCACATTTTTCATTCGCTCTATTTAACATATGTTCTGATAAATCTAAACCTGAACAAGTATATTTATTGGATAATCTTTTTAAAATTTCTCCTGTTCCACATCCTAAATCTAATATTTTTCTTGCTTCATTTAAATTTTTTTTTATATTCTCTTCTAATAATTCTGTCCATTCATCATAATTACAAAATTCCATAAATTTATCATAAACCTTTGAAAAATTTTTATACATATCTTCTCCTATTTTTTAAAAAAAGTGATAATTTTCACTATCACTTTTTTCTTAATTATCTTAATTGTTCTTTTACTGTTTCTGCTAAAAACTCTGCTATATCTAATACTTTTTTAGAATCATTTCCCTCAACCATGACTCTTATTATTGGTTCTGTTCCTGAAGTTCTAACTAGTATTCTTCCATCGTTTCCTAATTCTTTTTCTTTTAATTCTATTTGCTTTAATATCTCTTGATTTTTATTCCATGTATTTTTTTTACTATTATCTCCAACATTTACATTTATTAATTTTTGAGGCCATTCAGGTATTTTTGAAACAATTTCACCTAGTTTAATTTTACTATCTCTTAACACTTCAACAAGCTTTAATGAAGTCTGTATCCCATCTCCTGTAGTTCCATAATCTAGTAAAATTATATGACCTGATTGCTCTCCTCCTAAATTTAAAGCTTGATTTCTCATTTTTTCTAAAACATATCTATCTCCAACATTTGCTCTAACTAATACTATGCCATTTTCATTTAAATAAGATTCAAATCCCATATTGCTCATTACTGTAGTAACCACTTTATTTCCATTTAGATTATTATTGTTTTTCATATTTACTGCTAATGCTGCTATTATTTTATCTCCATCAACTATTTTCCCTTTTTCATCAACAGCTATTAATCTATCTGCATCTCCATCGTATGCAAGTCCTAAATCAGCATCATATCCTATAACAACTTTGGATAAAATTTCTGGATGAGTTGACCCGCATCTAACATTTATATTCTTACCATTAGGAGCATCATTTATTACTACTATTTCAGCACCTAAAGATAAAAAAACTTCTTTTGCTACTCTATAGGCAGAGCCATTAGCTGCATCTAATATTATTTTCATTCCATTGAAATCACCTTTGACAATTGATTTTAAATGATCTCTATATAAAAAATAGTCATCTTCTGCATACTTAAATTTTCCAACTTCATCTCCATTTAAAGGATTTTTTATAATCTCCTGTAGACTATCCATATATCCTTCTAATTCTTCTTCTATTTTATCTAATAATTTACATCCATCGCTACCAAAAATTTTAATCCCATTATCTTTAGCTGGATTATGAGAAGCTGAAATCATTATTCCTGCTGCTGCACCTTTGGTTTGAGTAATATAAGCTACTCCTGGAGTTGGTAACACTCCTACAAAATCTATATTTATACCCATCGATGTTAACCCTGCAGTCAAAGCTGACCTCAACATATATCCTGATATTCTTGTATCTGATCCCATTATCACTTTTATTTTCTTCTTGTTTTTATTTTCTTTTTTCAAATAATAACCTAAAGCATAGCCCAATTTCATAGCTAAATTAGCTGTTAATTCTTTATTTGCTTCTCCTCTTATTCCATCTGTTCCAAAATATTTTCTCATCTTTTTCTCCTTCTAATTAACAATTTTTCTCCAATAATTCCTGTTATTAATCCTGATATACATCCTAACATAAGAAAACCTAATATAAAAAAAATAATATATCTACTTCTAATTTCAATATTTCTGAATAATAATATATATACAACTACTAACTGAGTTAAATTATGAATTAAAGCAGAAAACATGCTTATTGAAATTAAGGTTAATTTTTCTCTATATATATATAAACCTACCATTATGCAAAAACTTATTAGCCCGGAAGTTAAGCTTATTATAAAACCTGGACTAAATAATGTCCCTAGCATTATTCCCTGTATTACTATCCTAAAAACAACCACCTCAACTGCCATTCTTTTATCAAATTTTTCTAAAGCTATTATAGTCCCTAAATTAGCCAATCCTATCTTCATCCAAGGAAATGGCTTTGGAATAATTGCTTCTAATAAAGATAAGTATAAGGAAATTAATATTAATAAAATCAGATATCTTTCTCTGTATAAATTATTTTTCACTCTATCCCTCTCAAACTTTACCATTAGAAAATAACATTAATATTGCTGCTTCTTTATTCTTGTAATAACCTTTTCTTTTACCAATTATTTTAAAGTCATTTTCTTTATAAAAAGAAATTGCTGAGAAATTGGTCTCTCTAACTTCTAAAAATATATTCTTTCCTATCTTTTTTATATTTGTTATTATTTTTTTTCCTAATCCTTTATTTCTTTGTGATTCTAAAACTCCTATTTTCATTACTTCAATATCTTCACTATTATCAAAAATAATTATATATCCTTTTATCCCTGAATGATCTATTAAAAAAAAGCAACTATAATTTTCCAAAAAAAATAATTCTTCTATTTGTTTAAAAGAATAAGATTCTTCCTTAAAAATTTTTTTTTCTATTTCATATAATTTTTCTGTATCTTCTTTATTTACTATTTTTCTTAATTTCATTATTTTAATATTCCTACTTTTTTTATTGGCCAAAATCTTATAAAAGCTTTTCCTCTTATTCTACTTTCTTTTACGAATCCCCACATTCTAGAATCATAACTTCCATTAGTATTATCACCTAAAGCTAAAAAATAATCATCTTTTAATTTCACTTCTATAATCTGTCCTTTTATTAATTCTTTTAAAAGTTGGTCTTTATGTATAAAATCTAAAATCATACCAGTTCTTTTTCCATTTAAGTAAAATTCTACTTCTGGTAAAATTTGTTTTATTTGAGAAGAATCTTTTAATAAAACTTCTTGAATTTCACTAATATCTACATTAATTTTTTTATATGCCTCATTATAATTTATTTTAGGAACTATTTTTAATATATCTCCTTTTTTAGGAACTCTCCATTCTTTATTTCCCAAATCTCCTAAAGGCGTATATTCTCTTGAATTTATTTTTTTATCATTTATATACAAATGATTATCTTTTATTTGAACCTTTTCTCCTGGTAAACCCATGATTCTCTTTGTATATAAAACTTTATTTTCTAATGGTTCTTTAAATACTACTATTTCTTCTCTTTTAGGAGCTCTAAATTTATAAGAAATCATATTTCCAAAAAGTCTATCTCCTGGCATTATAGTTTTTTCCATAGACCCTGTAGGCACCATAAAATTACCCAAGTAAAATCTCTGAATAATTAAAACTAATATAATTGCAGTTCCAAAAGATTCTATTATTTTTAATATTTTTAATAGCATAGTCTTTAATATTTTATTTTCTATTTTAAATTTCTTGCAAATAAATTCAGTAAAATTCTCTATTTTTGAAATTAAAATTTTATTAATTTGTTTTTCTTTAATAAAAATATAAATAAAAAATAAAGTTAAAATCAAATAAAACCCACCATATAGTATACTTTTTATGTTCATATTAGTCCTTTCTTAATTTTTTTCCATTCAAATTATTTTATCACAAAAAAAGAAAAAAAGCTAAAGTAATTAACTTTAGCTTTTTTTGAATTATTTTCTTAATTCTTTTATTCTTGCTTTTTTACCAGATAATCCTCTTAAGTAATAAAGTTTAGATCTTCTTACTTTTCCTATTTTTAGTACGTCGATTTTATCAATCATAGGAGAGTTTAAAGGTATTATTCTTTCAACACCAATTCCGTCTACAACTTTTCTAACTGTAAAAGTTCTTGCAATTCCAGCTCCTGAAACTCTAATTACAGTTCCTTGAAATAATTGTATTCTTTCTTTAGCTCCCTCTTTTACTTTGTAATAAACCCCTACAGTATCTCCTGCTTTAAATTTAGGAACATCTGTTCTTAAATAGTTCTTTTCTACTAACTCAATTAACTTTTCTTTCATTTGTAATCCTCCCTTTGATATTCATTCAATTCTAAATTGAAGAGGAATATCTGTTTATTAACTTAGGTATTCTATCATGAAACCCTTTTATTGTCAATAGATTTAATCTATAAATCTATTAAAAAAAGCAATCTAATAGATTGCTTTAAATTCATATGGCGCTTCTTGTTGGACTTGAACCAACGACAACACGATTAACAGTCGTGCGCTCTACCAACTGAGCTAAAGAAGCATTTATATTAAAGATTGGCAAGTTCTTATCCTTCCAGAGGGCTGCCCCCCAAGTACTTTCAGCGTTTATGAGCTTAACTTCTAGGTTCGGTATGTTACTAGGTGTACCCTCATAGCTATTCTTGCCAATCATTATTAATTTTTTTTCATTCAACACTTGATACTACACAGTAAAATATAATATATCTTGATTAAGATTCCGACTTATTAGTATTGGTCCGCTAAATGAATTGCTTCACTTACACTCCCAACCTATCAAACTCCTAGTCTCGAAGTTGTCTATAGAGTACTTATCTCAAAGTCAGTTTCCCGCTTAGATGCTTTCAGCGGTTATCTAGTCCAAACGTGACTACCCAGCTGTGCCACTGGCGTGACAACTGGTACATCAGAGGTTTGTCCATCCCGGTCCTCTCGTACTAAGGACAGATCTTTTCAATACTCTTACGCCTGCAGTGGATAGGGACCGAACTGTCTCACGACGTTCTGAACCCAGCTCACGTACCACTTTAATGGGCGAACAGCCCAACCCTTGGGACCTTCTCCAGCCCCAGGATGTGATGAGCCGACATCGAGGTGCCAAACTTTGCCGTCGATATGGACTCTCGGGCAAAATCAGCCTGTTATCCCCAGGGTAGCTTTTATCCGTTGAGCGACGACCCTTCCATTCGGAATCGCCGGATCACTATGCCCTGCTTTCGCACCTGCTCGACCTGTCAGTCTCGCAGTCAAGCTCCCTTCTGCCATTACACTCTGCGGTTGATTTCCATCCAACCTGAGGGAACCTTTGGGCGCCTCCGTTACTCTTTCGGAGGCGACCGCCCCAGTCAAACTGCCCACCTAGCACTGTCTTCAAGGTTACAAACCTCAAATTAGAATTTCAGTGTAGTATGGTTGGTATTCCACCAACGACTCCATACACTCTAGCGAATATATATCATAGTCTCCCAACTATCCTATACATACGACACCAAAACCCAATACCAAGCTACAGTAAAGCTCCATGGGGTCTTTCCGTCCTACTGCAGGTAACCGGTATCTTCACCGGTAATACAATTTCACCAGGCCTCCCGCCAAGACAGCGCTCAGATCATTACACCTTTCGTGCAGGTCGGAACTTACCCGACAAGGAATTTCGCTACCTTAGGACCGTTATAGTTACGGCCGCCGTTCACCGGGGCTTCAATTCAGAGCTCTCACTCTTCCTCTTAACCTTCCGGCACTGGGCAGGTGTCAGCCCATATACATCGCCTTACAGCTTAGCATAGACCTGTGTTTTTGTTAAACAGTTGCCTGAGCCTCTTCACTGCGGCCACCTTATGCTTTGTACGCGTAGTACTCCACACAAAATGGCAATCCTTCTCCCGAAGTTACGGATTCATTTTGCAGAGTTCCTTAGCGAGAGTTAGCCTGTCCGCCTTAAATTTCTCATTCTGACCACCTGTGTTGGTTTACAGTACGGGCACTATTAAATTAACGCTAGAAGCTTTTCTTGGCAGCGTGGGATCTGTAAATTCGACTATAAATAGTCTACGCATAACACCTCATGTTTAACTCGACGGATTTGCCTATCAAGTCACACTACATGCTTACACAGGAACTTCCGTTCTCCTGCTTACATACCCTTCTGCGTCCCTCCATCACAATTTAACAGTGGCACAGAAATATTAATCTGTTTTCCATTCGCCTACGCATTCTAGCCTCGGCTTAGGTCCCGGCTTACCCAGGGAAGACAAGCTTTACCCTGGAAACCTTGGTCTTCCGGCGAGAAGGATTCTCACCCTCTTTCTCGCTACTTATTCCTGCATTCTCACTTCTGATACCTCCAGAGTTCCTTATCAGTCCTCCTTCAACAGCCTACAGAACGCTCTCCTACCAATCACGCAAGCGTGATTCCGTAGCTTCGGTTTATAGCTTAGCCCCGTTACATTGTCGGCGCAGAGACTCTCGACCAGTGAGCTATTACGCACTCTTTAAAGGTATGGCTGCTTCTAAGCCAACCTCCTGGTTGTTTGGGAATCTCCACCTCCTTTCCCACTTAGCTATAATTTGGGACCTTAGCTGACGGTCTGGGTTGTTTCCCTTTTGACCATGGATCTTAGTACCCATAGTCTCACTCCTAAGATATAAATTACGGTATTCGGAGTTTGGTTGGCTTCGATAAGCAATATGCCCTCTAGACCATTCAGTGCTCTACCCCCGCAATTAAACTCTTAAGGCTGCACCTAAATGCATTTCGGAGAGAACGAGCTATCTCTCAGTTCGATTGGCGTTTCACCCCTAAACCTATCTCATCTCCCAGCTTTTCAACGATGGTGAGTTCGGACCTCCACTGTGTCTTACCACAGCTTCATCCTGGACAGGATTAGATCACCAAGTTTCGCGTCTACGCCTAACGACTGTCGCCCTATTCAGACTCGGTTTCCCTACGGCTCCGGTATACTTAACCTCGCCGTTAAACGTAACTCGCAGGATCATTCTCCAAAAGGCACGCCATCACCCCAAAGGGCTCTGACCGCTTGTAAGCACACGATTTCAGGTTCTATTTCACTCCCCTCCCGGGGTTCTTTTCACCTTTCCCTCACGGTACTATTCGCTATCGGTTAATAAGAGTATTTAGTCTTACGAGATATGGTCCTCGCTGATTCACACAAAATTTCTCGTGTTCCGTGCTACTCGGGAGAGTCACGCGCTTGTTTCATTTTACTTGTACAGGACTATCACCTTCTACGGTTGAACTTTCCAGTTCTATTCCAATTATTTAAAACAATTCGCTGAATATCTTGCAGTTTCTTCTAGCGACTTCCCACAACCTCATATAAGCAACGACTGCATTCTTGACACTTATATGATTTAGACTTGATCCCCGTTCGCTCGCCGCTACTTGGGGAATCGTTTTTACTTTCTTTTCCTCAGACTACTTAGATGTTTCAGTTCATCTGGTTACCGTTTTCACACTAAGACTTCATCTTAGTAGATTTCTCCATTCGGAAATCCTGGGATCAATGTTCGATTGCAACTTCTCCAGGCTTATCGCAGCTTACCACGTCCTTCATCGGCTCTTATTACCTAGGCATCCACCGTGTGCCCTTAATTCTCTTAATCTTTAATTTAAGGTAAGTTGAATTTCTTCAACTTGCTAACTCTACTAAAAAATAGAATTTCTAGTAAAATTATTTTAATTTGGTTTCTCATTATATTTACTATGTAGTTTCCAATGTTCAATGTAGTAATGTTTAGAACACTACCAATAGAATAGAGAATTTAACTATTAGCTCCTTAGAAAGGAGGTGATCCATCCGCACGTTCCCGTACGGATACCTTGTTACGACTTCACCCCAATCGCTAACCACACCCTCGGAGCATCCTTCCTTACGGTTAGGCCTGCT